>CBDCLQ010000001.1:0-3706 GCA_965218785.1 Candidatus Nitrosopumilus sp. | reverse complement strand
AACGAAAATTACAGCCGTGTCATAACTTGGATGCGATGCTGTCTGGCATTTTCGCTGGCAAGGTCAGCTATCCGCTGTGTGCGCGGATCTCGCTCTATCAGTCGCAGGACTCACCGACAGGCACCAGTTGACCTGGTCCTGGCAGAGGCTCGGATAGAGCTGGCATAGATACTCTCTCTCTTTAGTACTCAGTTGTCTACTTTGCGTGTCTTGTCACTTTACAGTATTTATTTCATCCTTTTCCATTTTTATTCTCATTTTTTATTCTTTTTATTCTCATTTTTTTTCTTTATTATGTACGTATATATATAATTAATTTCGTTTTGCGGTAAAAAAAATAATAAAAAAAAGGAAAAAAAAAAATAAAAAAAAATAAAAAAAATAAACCGGGTTGATGACGTCACGCCCGTAAAAAAATTTGCCCGTTTCCAATCCCTTCTCCATGGGTCTATTATCTATGGTGGGAGTGACTAGCACTCATTGACTGAACTCGTATCCTATCTCCGTATATCCTCAGCCACGATAGTCTCGTCCCCAGTCTGATTTGTGTCGAGTTGCGCAGTCTGGAAACGAGACAACGGCCACAAATAGCTGGAAATTCGCGCGATTAAGACCGCTTCAGCCACCTTCAGGTACACCGTGCACTTTTCCCCCGCTATTGTCATTGTTTGAGTGACGTTTAGAAGTGTTTAGACCCTTCGTTGTCCTGATCAGCCCCAAATTTTGATGACACACTGACGGACAGAACCCATTGCTTAACCCCGCTTCGCGCATGCGCGCGCGGGGTAATAACGAGCTGCTGCAGCCGCGCCAAGACGGCTGGCATACCTGCCTATTTCAGCACGAACGCTGGCGCTGTACCTGTTATACATTGCAAGCCCCCCGTTTCTTCTTGCTAGTGGCTTGTCAAGTTGAACAGCACGGTTCGCTTCAGCTATCGCCTGCAAAGGAAAGAGCGCCTCTCGTGTCGGGAAGACCGTCCTTCGGTTGCAGGTATCTCAGACTGAAGCTGAAGAACCATCTCACGTGAAACAACCAGCTAGTTGCGCTACGTAGAACTGTACGAGTAAAAATGTGCTGAATTATTCCTTGATATTATTATTCGTTATTGAATTAATTTCGTGTGTTAAATTTTCGTTTTTTCTGACAACCACGAAAAAATTTTAACAAAAAATTTCACAAACTACGGTACTTGTTTCTCATCCAAAATTTAACAGCAGGTATATAGGGGAGGGAGGTCATTAAAAAATCTTTTGTCCAGGTCATGTGTCTCTTAGAAACCACTTAAAACAAACCTAAAAGGTGCATAAGCACAGAAAGAAAACAAGTTGGCTACTGGATTGTGAAGGAAACCGAGAAGAGCTCATGTCTCGTTCTCAGCGTCTGGGACACAGAACCCTTCCTTTCGACTTCTTCTTTGTAAGCAGTGTATTCGACATGCCCACAGACAGTAAGCGCTCCTGCTCACAACGGGCCCAAGTTTGGGGTACGATTGGGTACAGGTCTTGGATCAGTACATTTCAACCGTTAGACTACCTCAGCCAGCCCGAGTACTTATGCACTGCAACTAGAGGCGTTCATAGAACACTTACCCCGCGCTCCCAGACTTTATTTCATTGTCTGGGTACGATCCCAGTGGAGTGGGAGCATATACGGAGAAGGGATTGGAAACGGGCAAGATTTCTACGGGCGTGACGTCATCAACGCGGTTTAGTCCGCAGTACGGTGAGTACGGTAATGAAAAAACGACTGTTCTGCAAAAGTCCCTCACTAGCGACGATAATATAAAGAGACATTCACAGGTACTACCCTAATCCGGTGAAGATAAGTACATTCGTTGTGGTTGAAGTCGAATGGACACTGAAGAGTACAGTACAGGCTCTACACAGCTTCCTCATGAGAGTGATTTAGCCTAAACTTCATTTGTGTAGTTTTTACAAGCTATCTGTAAATGATGTACAGCTGATGTCTATACTACATATTACACTTTATGATGGTACATGCCCATCAACTAGAGTGAAGTGTATTACTAAGGAGCTTGATGCAAAATACCGTAATTTGCCATTTTTTCGTTGTTAAATAAATTTCGTTTGTAGTTGGACGTACGAAAATTAATTACTCGAATAATATTGAACAATGAATTTTAGAACAACGAACTTTTCGAACACGTGTATCTCGACTACGTGTGAATCTTCATGCTCGAGCTGCAGACTCCAGTTCTCTCTAAAATGTCAATTCGCCAGTACTCCATCAGCTCTTGAGACTTGGCTTGCTGTTCCTGTTGTCAGGTGAGTTGCTCAGCTACCTGTGCAGTTTGAACGAGTAACAAAATTTCATTGTGAAAAAAAATTCGTTTAATTGGATCGGTACGAAATTAAATCTACATGAAAATTTTTATTTGTAGACGAAATAAAGGCAAATTACGGTAATCGCTAAAGTTTGTGTAGTTTTTTCTTTAAAACCAGACTTGCCTTCAAGGTTTGGACTTGTGAGTTTGTGTTACTGCTTCCTAGTACGTGCCCAAAAACCCATCCCTTCTATAGTGCATGCTCAGAATTGGTGCTAGAAGATTAAAGGCTGAAGGGATCAAAGAACGTTTAGTGGAAGCAGCAAGCCGCTTTTCAGCGCCCAATTTCTTCCAAAAAGTGTCTTGCTGTTCCTTACAGTGTGCAGCATATATTCCTTTCGCTCGAGTTGCGATGCAATCGCTTCGCAAACCATCCCACTTGCCAGTTTGCTTAGACGAGCTGCTCCTTTTTGCAGCTGCCATAGTGTACCTCCATGTCACGTGACCATACTACGGATTCGACCGGAAATTACGTGAAAATTTGTTGATGGGAACACATAAAGTATCTACAACAGCCTACCACCCACAAACCGACGGATTAGTCGAAAGGTTTAATCGGACGCTGATTGATATGCTGGCCCAAACTGTTGAAAAGAATGGTCGAGACTGGGACAGACACCTGCCCCATGTTCTGTTTGCCTACCGAGCAGGTCCTCAGGAATCCATAAAGGAATCACCTTTCTTCCTCTTATACGGGAGAGACCCACAACTACCGACTGAAGCTGCCTTGAACCAGCCGAAAACACGATACCAGGTTGACCTTGATGATTACAAGCTGGAACTAACCGACAACCTGACTCAAGCCTGGGAGTTGGCGCAAACTCAGATTAAGAAAGCTCAAAAATATCAGAAGGTGTATTATGATCGCCATGCAAAAGAGCCCCGAGTGTGTGTTGGGGATAGAGTCTTCATTTATATGCCATCTGCCAAGAAGGGAAAAGCACACAAATTTGCTAGACCTTTTCATGGGCCTTTCAGGGTTATTGAGTTGACTGCAAATGATGCCAAGGTCTGTCCAGTGAACCATCCAAGGGCTGACCCGATATTTGTTTCCCTGGATAGAGTTCGCCATTGTCCTGAGGAAATAGCACCAGAAGAATTCTGGCCAAGTCGCCCTGATCGACGAAAAGCAGACGATACTGATTGGAGTCCTCAGATAGAGTTTACAACGAAGGAGGAAGATGAAGCCCAGGATACCACAGTTAAAGAAGCAGAGAAGATATCTCCTTGGGAAGGACGACTTCGTTCCCGAAGGCAAGACCGGACGAGGACGCCCGATACTTAGTGCGGGGACATGTAACCACCAGTGTTAATGTGGTGACTGTTAGTGCGTTTTTGTACCATAGGAAAAAGAATGTG